>NZ_JBHYMK010000006.1:178941-195468 GCF_042743065.1 Streptomyces sp. NPDC058872 | reverse complement strand
GACGAAGGGGTCGGCCCCGGGGAGCGATCGCTCCCCGGGGCCGACCCCTTCGTCATCCGGTGGACCGCGCCGCTCGGTCCGGTCCCGGGGGCGGCACCGGAAACCACCGGATCACGCGTCGACCTCTCCGCGGCGCCGTCCGGGTGCGCCGTCGGGGGAACCGGTCCGAGGTGCGCGGGCCGGGGGCGGTACGGGAGCCACGGCTCCGGGCGTCCGGCGGGACCCGAGCCTCCGGCGCAGCGCGGCCAGGGACTTGCGCAGCAGGTGCGCGAGCCAGCTGCGGCCCATGGCGAGCAGGGGCAGCGGGTCGTCGACCGCGAACCAGGCGCATTCGGTCCGCGCCCGGGTGTCGCCGGGCTCGGGCGCGTACCGGCGGCGGGGGGAGGCGAGCAGCGAGAGCAGCGCGTAGTTCTCGACCAGGATCCGGCGTCCGTAGGCGGGGGAGTGCGGCGGCACGGGGCGACCGGTGAGGTCGAGGTGGAGCGCGCGCACCACGTCCAGGCCGTCCGGGTCGGTGAAGAGCCGGAACTGTGCGCCGGGCCGGGGGTTGAAGTCGAGCAGGTGGTACGCGCCGGTCGCCCGGTTCAACCGGAAGTCCAGATCGCACACGCCCCGGTAGTCGAGCGCGCCGAGGAGCTCGCGGGCCGTCCGGTCGACGGCGGGGTTCCTCGCCCAGCGGCCGGAGGCGGTCAGTCCGGCCCCGTCCGGCCAGGAACGCTCCTTGCGCCCGGTCGCCCCGGTGGGGCAGCGACCCGCGGAGTCCACGTACCCGTGGAAGAACCAGTCGAGGTCCCGACCCGCCGGGAGGAGTTCCTGGAGCAGCAGCCGGCTGCCTGCTTCCGGGGTGCGGGCGTACAGCTCCCTGACGTCGGCCAGTGAGCGCACGATCGAGGTGCTGCGCAGTCCGCACCCGGGCGGGAGCAGCCAGGGCCGGCTCCACTTGGCGACCACCGGGAGCCCGAGCGACCACGCCATGGCGGCGGCCTCGTCGGCACCTCCGGGGAGTTCGGTGCGGGGATGCGGCAGGCCGAGATCGGCGCAGGTCTCGGCGAGCGCCGCCTTGTCCGCGACCCGCAGCAACTGTTCCTCGGTCTGCTCGGGCAGCAGGAAGCGCGAGGCCAGTCCGGTGGGGCGGCGGGCCAGCGCCAGGGCGCTGACGTCGTCCAGCGGGACGGCCAGCACGGGGTGTGACGGGGTGTCGGTGACCTCGTCCGCGATCCGGTTCAGCAGGACCGCGAGTTCGCTCGGCGAGTTCGTCGCGGGCCGTTCGTGGATCGAACGGATGTAGCGGGAACGGGCGACCGGGCTGGTGCTCGATTCGATGACGGCATGCACCGGAATTCCGGCCCTTCCCAGCGAGCGGGTGGCGCCGAGAGTGCCGTGATGGAAGGGGTTCCGGTCGAGCCGTACGAGGACGGTGGGGACGCTGGTGTCAAAACTCGGCACGGCATGTCCTTCATCTCGGGTGCCCCAACTGGGCGATGAAATCCTCTAATGGACTATTGATCAGGCAGGAGCCGAGGTCACTGTCGGCCCATTAGGAATACTTTCGGAGTATCGGATTGACGGATCATCAAGTGGTGTATGAGGTGAAGGAGCGGCCATGGCCACTGCACATCGGAGAACATCGAGAAGATGGCTGGGGGTGTTCACCGCAGGTCTCCTCGTTTCCGGTTCGGTCGCGCTGTCGTCCTCCGCCTACTCCATCGGATCCGTAACGACGAAAGTCCCCGAACCGACCCCCTCCAGTGCCATGGGGGCGTTCCTCGACTCGGGTTCGCTCGGGGTGGCCCGCATCGAGCAGTTGGAACGCTGGCTCGGCGGCCGTGAGCTCCGTGTCGGGCACACCTACCTGCCCGGAGACCTCTGGAAGAACATCGAGGGGCCCCCCGGCTTCCTCGACGCCTGGGCGGACTGGCGCAACGAGCGCGCCGACCGCATGTTCGTGCTCAACGTGCCCATGCTGGAGCGCAACGAGGCCGGCGTGTCCGACCGCGAGGTCCGCCACCAGCTCCGGCTCGGCGCCGCCGGGTACTTCGACCACCACTTCAGGAAGCTCGCCGAGCGCCTGGTGGCCCTGGACGCCAGGGACACCGTCCTCGTCCTCGGCTGGGAGATGAACGGCACCACCTACACCCATCGGTGCGCCCCCGATCCCACCGCCTGGAAGAAGTACTGGAACCGGATCGTCGCCGCGATGCGTTCCGTGCCGGGGCAGGAGTTCCGCTTCGACTTCAATCCGAGCCGTGGCCGCGACGCGATTCCGTGGACCGAGTGCTACCCGGGCGACGACGTCGTCGACATCATCGGCATGGATTCGTACGACCAGCCCCGGGGGAGCAGTTTCGACCAGCACGTCCGCGAACCGTACGGCCTCCAGAAGCAGATCGATTTCGCCGCCGAACACGGAAAGCAGATCTCCTATCCGGAGTGGGGGCTCTTCCGGAACGGCGACAACCCCACGTACATGCGGAACATGCTGGAATGGATGAAACGGCACCAGCCGCTGTACCACACGATCACCGACTACTGTCCGCACGGCGTTTGGCAGTGCGACGACAATCCGGAATCGTCACTGGTCTTCCGGCAGATGCTGTACGGCACGGAACCCGACCTCCCGACGGAGCCGACGCCGACGCCTGATCCCACGGAGCCGACGCCCACGCCGACGCCTGATCCCACGGAGCCGACGCCCACGCCGACGCCCGATCCCACGGAGCCGACGCCCACGCCGACGCCCGATCCCACGGAGCCGACGCCGACGCCGACGCCTGATCCGACGCCGACGCCTGATCCGACGCCGACGCCCGATCCGACGGAGCCGTCGCCCACGCCGACGCCCGATCCGACGCCGACCCCCACACCCACACCCACCCCCACGCCCACACCCACACCCACACCCACACCCACGCCGACCCCCGAGCCGAATCCCAACTGCTGGACCGTGGACCTCGGTTCATGGGTCGAGAACTGGCTCGGTGGACCCGTCTGCATTCCCACGTCCGACTGGAAGGAGGAGGCCGACCTCGGCTGGAAGGACGCGTTGAAGCGGGTCTGGCCCTTCTGACACCCCGTGCGGCGCCGGTGGTGGCTCACTTGCCACCGGCGCCGCGCCCGAGGGCCCGTCCCACCCAGGGGCGCTCGCGCGCCTGCCGGGCCGTCCACCGCCGGGCGTCGGCCGCGCCCGCGCGCAGCCAGAGGAGCGGGGCCGTGCCGCGCCCGGTGAGGAGCAGACGGCGGTTGCGGACCGGTTCGGGGCGCCAGTGCTGCTTGTACGGCTCGCTGCCCCGCAACATGCTCAGCGTGGCGCGTCCGCCCGTGCTGGTCTCCCGGGCCCCGTGCCGCAGCAGCATCGCCGCCACGTCCACCTTGCGGGCCCGCAGGGACGGATCGGCGCCGTACAGGTAGCCGCCGGCCAGCCGCGGGGACATCAGGGTGAGGTCGGCGGCGACCACGTCCCCGGCGAGCCGGAACTCGGTCACCATCGCGGCACCGTGCTCCACCATGGGGCGCACGGCCCGGGCGAGGTGCTGGGCGAACCGCTCGCTGGTGTGCTCGACGGTCACTCCCCGGCCCTGCCACTGGAGCCGGTGGAGCTCCAGGAGCCGGTCGATGGCGGCCGGTACCTCCTCTCCGGTCACCACGTGGGCGTCGATGCCCAGTGCGTCCAGCTTGCGCAGCTTGGCCCGGACCCGCTGGGCCTTCCCCGAGGGGATCCGTTCGAGCAGGCCCTCCATCGGCACCGCGGGCAGTTCCAGGCAGATCGAGTCGGGAAGTCGGCGGCGGGGGCCGTGCCAACGTGCGAAGACGCGCTCGACGGCAGCCCCGGGCCGTACCTCCCGCAGGTCGATCACCGCGCCCCGTCCGGCCCGCGCGAGTGCCCCGGCCAGCGCGGGTGCCGCCTCCGGACACGCGTCGTCGAGGAGCACGTCCGTGAAGTCGGTGATCGCCCCACCGAGCTGGGTGAGGACGGGCAGCGGCCCGCGGGCCCGCATCAGGGGTGCGGCGGCCACGAGTTCTCCGCCCTCCCGCCGTACGAGCACCACCCGCAGCGCACCGGGCCGACCGTACGAGAGCCACCAGGAGTGCAGCCAGGAGTGGGACTGGAAGGGGGTCGCGGAGGCACAGCGGCCGTACAGCGCCGTCCACTCGGCCGAAAGCCGCCCGAACTTCTCCTCGTCACGGCAGATCTCGGTCCGCAGGATTCCCCGGGTCACGCCGCCCCCGGCTGGTGTGCGGCCACGGCCGGGGCGGGCACCGGGGCGGTGGCGGTCGACGCGGGCGACTGCCGGGAGTGCCGGGCTTCGCCGCGCGGGGCGGTGCGCTTCGGACGGACCAGGAGGGCCAGGCCGCCGAGGAGCCCGCCCGCACAGCCGCCGACGAGCGCGGAGAGCGGCACGGACGGGGAGACCGGGGTGACCGGCTTGGTGGCACGGGAGAACTGGACGATCTTCACCCCGGTGCTCGCGGAGACCTGCGTGCTGTTCAGCACCAGCGCACGGGCCACCCCGTCGGCCATGGAGACCGCCTGGGAGGGCTTCGCGGACCGCGCGGTGATCGAGATCATCGGAGCGTCCGGCGAGGTCGCGGCCTGGACGTTCTTCCGCAGGGTGTCGGCGGTGACCCCGGACCAGACCTGGGCGTCGCCGGTCACCGCGATGTCGGTGGCGACCCGTCCGTAGGCCTGGGCGAAGCCGAGGGCTCCCGCGGGGTCGGACTTCTCGGCCGGTACGACGATGACGTAGCTGGTCGCCGCGTACTCCGGGGTCTTCAGGGCTCCGTAACCGCCGCCGAGGGCCGCCCCTGCGAGGACGGCGGCCGGGAGCACGGCCCAGCGGCCGGGCGGACGCAGGCCGGGGCGGAGCAGGAAGCGTGTGGGGGTGGTGTTCATGGGACGGGTTCTCTCACTTCGCGGGGGAGGGGGTGCCGTGGACGGCCTGGTCGTAGAGGGACATCAACTGCCGTGCGCTGTGCGCGATGTCGTAGCGGCGGGCCGCGGCCGGCAGCGGGAGCCGGGCGGGCCGGGCGTCCCGGATGCCGCGCAGTTCGGCGGCCAGCTCGCTGGTGGAGGTGCCGATCCGCCGGGCCCCCGGTGCCGCGTCCGGGGGCAGGTCCTCGATCGCCGGGCAGGCCGCGTACCGCACCGGAAGGCCCGCGGCGAGCGCCTCGACGACCGCGAGCCCGAAGGTCTCGTCGGGGGACGTGGACACGAAGGCGTCCATCGCGGAGAGCAGTTCGGGCAGCGAGGGGCCCGACGAGCCCGCGGTCGGCGGGTCCTCGCAGGCCCCGACGAGGAGGACCCGGTCGGCGGCCCCGGACGCGCGGGCCGTCCGCAGCAGCTCCGCCCGGTGCTCGCCCTCGCCGACGAGCAGCAGCCGGGCCTCCGGCACCGAGGCCACCGCCCGCACCAGCCGGTCGAACCGCTTGCCCGGAGCGAGCCGCCCGACCCCGCCCACGACGTACGCGTCCTCGGGGAGGCCGAGCAGTCCCCGGGTGCGGTGGCGGGCCCGGGCGTCGAAGGCGAACCGGTCGGTCTCGATGCCGTTGGGGACGGTCCGGATCCGGTCCGGGGGCACCCCCCAGTCGGCGAGCCGACGGGCGACGCTGGGGGACACCGCCACCGTGGCGGTGCCGAGCCGCTCGGAGGCGAGATAGAGGGCACGGGTGCCCGCGGACAGCGGGCGGCCCTCGATCTGGGTCTCGCCGAGGGAGTGCTCGGTGGCGATGACCCGGCGCACCCCGGCGAGCCGGGCCGCCGTCCTGCCGTACACACACGCCCGGTAGAGGTGGGTGTGGACGAGGTCGTAGCGGCCCCGCCGGACGATCCGGGCGAGCCGGGGCAGCGCCCCGAGGTCGCGGTTCCCGGTCATCCCGAGATGGGTGACGGGGGTGCCGTCGGCCTCGATGCCCGCGGCGACCGCCCCCGGATTGGTGAGCGTGACCACTTCGCTGCGCAGCGGGAGGTGCCTCAGCAGCAGGCGCAACTGCTGCTCGGCCCCGCCGATGCCGAGGCCGGTGATGACGTGCAGGACCTTCACCGCGCACCGACCGACGTCGGGTCGTACGGGGCGGGGGCCAGGTCGCCGGGGTGGCGGCGGCGCAGGGGGTGCAGGATGCGCTTCGCGGTGAGTCGCCAGGAGGTGTCGTCCTCGCCGATGTGGACGCGCGGCAGTGCGTGGACGCTGGTGTGCGGGCCGGGGTCGATCGCGCAGGCGTAGCGGTAACCGGCCTTGCGCACGGCGTGGACGGCACGGGGGTCGACCTGCCCGTACGGGTAGCAGAAGCCCTCCACCGGTCGGCCGGTCATCTCCTCCAGGAGTTCGCGGCTCCGTCGGGTCTCGGCGGCGAGCACCGCGTCGTCGGCTCCGGCGAGCGGGACGTGCATCAGGCCGTGCGAGCCGATCTCCATGCCGGCTTCGGCGATCCGCAGGATCCCGTCCTCGTCGAGCAGCGTCTTGCGCGGTCCGGCGGTGTCCCAGCCGTTCTCGCCGCCCAGGCGGCCCGGCAGCACGTACACCGTGGCGGTGAAGTCGTGCCGGCGCAGCAGCGGTAGCGCCGAGTCGAGGAAATCCGCGTACCCGTCGTCGAAGGTCAGGCCCACGAGTCCCTTGGCGCGCCCCTCGGCGGCGGCGGAGAGCAGCTCCCGCACCGAGACCCCGCGTAGCCCCCGGTCGCCCAGCCAGTGCAGTTGCCGGGCGAAGCGCACGGGGGACACGGTCACCCGGTACGGGTCGTCAGCGGTGTCCGTGATCGAGTGGTACATCGCCACCCACAGGGGCGGCTTCCACGGGGACGGCTTCGGCAGCAGGCGGCGCAGCGCGGTGGCGGCGGGCATGGAGGGTCCTCCGGAAGGCGGAGCGGGGCAGGGGCGGGATCTCGGGCGCCTCGGGGGCGCAGACGAGGAAGAGCAGGAAGACGGCGATGACGACCGCACCGGCGGCTGCGACGGCCGGGGCCGCGGGCCCGATCGCGAGCTGACAGGACCAGCCGGCTCCGGTGGCCATCGCGCCCACGAGGGAGAGCCGGAGCAGTCCCTTGCCGAGCCGGCCCGCCCGGACCGGGACGGCCTGGCGGTGGGAGCCCCGGAGCAGCAGGACGGCGGTGAGGGTGATGCCGAGGGCGTTGGCGGCGGCGATGCCGACCGCGCCCCAGTGCTGGGCGCCGGGAATGCCGGCGAGGGCGGTCGTGGCCAATCCGACGCCCATGGCGGCGGCCGGGAACCAGAGCGGGCGGGCGGCGGAGAAGTAGCAGCGGACGAGGGCGCCGACCAGCGTCTGCCCGAGCAGGCCGAGCGCGTACACCCGCATGACGCCGGCGGTGGAGGCCGTGTCGGCCGGGGTGAACTCGCCCCGTTCGAAGAGGATCTCGATGATCCGGGGGGCCGAGGCGATGACGGTGGAGGCGCCGACCAGCACCACGACGGCGGCGAGCAGCAGGTCCCGCTCGACCCGTCGACGGGCCTCCTCCGCGTCGCCCGTCGCGAGGGCGCGGGCAACCACCGGGAAGCTCACCGTGCACAGCATCAGGGAGAGGATCATCGGCATCTGCGCCACCTTCTGCGCGTAGTTCAGGTGGGAGATGGCGCCGGCGGGCAACGGCGAGGCGAGGAACCGCTCGATCAGGGTCTGCGACTGGCGGCACAGCGAGAAGACGACGACCGGCGCGATCAGTCCGAGCAGCAGGACGCGCCCGTCGCCCGCGTCCGTGCGGGATCCGGCCTCCGGCAACGGCGCGGGTCGGATCCGGAGTTCCCGCAGGAGCACGGGGGCCTGGACGAGAACCATCAGGACCCCGCCGACGGCCACCCCGGCGGCGGCGGAACGCACCCCCCACGGCTCGCGCAGCACCAGGATCGTGCCGATGATCCCGACGTTGTACGCCAGGTAGATCGTCGCGGGCGGCAGGAAGCGGCCGTGTGCCCGGAGCGCGGCCGAGCAGTACCCCACGAGCGCGAAGGTCAGCACGCAGGTGCCGGTGAGCCGCGTGCAGTCGACGGCCAGCTCCGGATGGGGCAGTCCCGGTGCGAGCGCCGCCACGAGCAGCGGTGCGGCGACGATCACGAGGGCGGCGGCGACCCCGAGGGCGAGGACGATCCGGGGCAGCGTCCCGCGCACCAGGGCGTGCACCGGGTCACCGGACGGTGCGTGCGAACGGCGGGCCAGGGCGCGGGAGAAGGCGGGCACCATGATCAGCGCCATGGCGTCCTCGATGAGGAGCGTCGAGGCGAACTCGGGCACCGTCCACGCCACCAGGAACGCATCGGTGCCCGCACCGGCCCCGAAGTACCCGGCCAGGATCTGGTCCCGCACCAGCCCCAGCACCGCCCCGGCCGCGGTGAGGCCCGCGGTCACCGCCGCCGCCTTCGCCAGGAACCTCCCGCCCCCGGCAGCCCGGGCGGGGGAGCGCCGCCGGCGTCCGGCGGACCGGGCGGCCGGTGCCCCGGGACGGGACGGGACGCGTCCGGCGGACGACGGCGTCGAACCCACGACGGCCGGCCGCGGCAACCGCGGGACCCCTGCTGCCGGCCGGGCGTCCGCGGGAGCCGCTTCGCACCCGGTGCCCGCCGGGGCCGCCGGGGAGCCGCCGCTCGCCGCTTCGGTGACGGCGCCCGCACCGGGCGCGCCGCCCGGGCCGGTCCCGGAGGCCCCCCGGGCGGCCCTGGCGCCCCGGATGGCGCGGGCGATCGCGGCGCCCGCCACCGCTGCCCCGGCCGCCTCCGAGGCAGTCGTGCGGTCCACCGGCCCGTCCGGCCCCGACCGTACGACTGCCTCCGGGGGCCACGGGGAGTCCGTGGGGCCCGGAGGCGGGGTGGACCAGGGGTCGGTCAGCGGATCGGCACGGGGGGACCGGGGTGCCGGGCGGGCCCCTTCGGGCCACGGGGAGTCCGTGGCCTCGGGCTCCCCGGTCCACGGGTCACGCACGCCTCACCTCCGCCAGCGACCACCAGGCAGCCAGGCCGAGCACGACCGACATCAGCACCGTCGAGGGACCGCCGATGTCGGCGTAGAAGAAGTCGATGAGCTGCCAGGCCAGCAGGCCCGTCGCGACGAGCGCGCAGTCCGCGCCGAGCCGCTGCCGCCGCAACGCGCCGACGAGCAGCGCCACCCAGCTGCCCACCAGGGCGAGGAGTCCCACCAGGCCCTGCTCGCTCAGCACCAGCAGGTACATGTTGTGCGGGGAGAGCAGCGGCTGGCGCGCGAAGCCGGCGCCCGCGCCGGCGGTGTCGCTGCCCGAGGAGAGCGCGAGCGAGGCGTTCGAGTCGCGGTACTGGGGGAAGCCCTTGAGGCCGACGCCGGTGACCGGTTCCGCCCGCCACATCCGTCCGGCCGCCGCCCACATCGTGTACCGGTCCGTCACCGACTGGTCCGGTGCGGCGGTCACCCGGGTGATGCTGGCGACCCGCTCCTCCACCATGGTCGAGCCGATCCCCAGGCCGCCGACCAGGACCACCCCGAGGGCTCCCGCGGCCAGCGCCACGCGGACCGCCCGCCGCACCCCGGAGAGCAGCAACTGGACCGCGCAGGCGAGGACGGTCGCGATCCAGGCGCCCCGGCTGAACGACAGCACCAGCGGGAGGAAGAGCAGGCCCGCACAGACCGTCGCGACCGTACGGGCGCGCCCGGGGCCGCTCCCGAGCGCGATCCCGGTGACGACGACGAGGCCGTACGCCACGACCGTCGCCATGCCCATCACGTCGGTGGCCCCGAAGGTGCCGACGGCCCGGACGTCCTCGCCCTGGTACGAGGCGCCCGTGCCCGTCAGGTACTGGACCACCCCGACCGCGCCCTGCAGCAGCGCGAACCCGACGAGCCCCCAGGCGATCACCGCGAAGTCCCGTCGGTCCCGGACCGTCAGCAGCACCGCGGCCGGGACGAGGACGAAGACCTGCACGTAGCGCGCCACGCCCGGGAGGCTCGCCCCCGGGTCGTTCGAGGTGATCGCGGAGAGACAGATCCCGAGCACCGGCAGCCCGAGCACGACGGCCGCCGCCCGGGTCAGCGGCCTGGTCCCGTCGCGCAGCACCCGCACCAGGCAGAACAGGACGAGGAGCCCGGAGGCCGCGTCCGCGACCGTTCCGGTGCCGCCGGTGCCTCCCTGGGCGCCGCCGCCCCCCGGCACCAACAGCAGTGCGATCACGGCGAGGACCGGGGACATCGCCCCGACCCGACGGGCCCAGTCCCGTACCTCGGTCGTCTCCCGCACCACCGGCACCGCTGCCGCGGCCGTGGCCATCCTCAGCTCCCCGTGGGCCGGACGAGTCCGGCCGCGGTGCGCACCAGGATGCAGACGTCCTGCCAGAGCGACCAGTGGTCGATGTAGTGGTTGTCGAAGCGGCAGCGGTCCTCGATCGAGGTGTCGCCGCGCAGCCCGTGCACCTGGGCCAGGCCGGTCAGACCGACCGGCATCCGGTGCCGGTCCGCGTACCCGGTGTGGATCTTGCTGAACTGGGCCACGAAGTAAGGACGTTCGGGCCGGGGGCCGACCAGGCTCATGTCACCGCGCAGCACGTTCCACAACTGCGGCAGCTCGTCGAGCGAGGACTTCCGCAGGAAGCTCCCGGCCGCGCTCATGCGCCGGTCGCCCGCCACGTTCCAGCGGGTCGCCGACTCGGTGTCGTCGGAGGGGCGCAGCGTACGGAACTTGAGCAGGGTGAAGAGGTGCCCGTGCTGGCCGACCCGCTCCTGCCGGAAGAGCACTCCGGGGCCGTCCGAGAGCCGCACGGCCAGCGCGCACAGCAGCAGGACCGGCAGCGCGACCGCGAGCGCGGGGGCGGCGAGCAGGATGTCGAGGACCCGCTTCGCGACCCGCCCGCGCCGCTCGTCCAACGGGACGAGCCGGTGCCAGGCGTAGCCCCACATGTGCGCGCCCATCGGCCCCTGCTGTTGCGGACCGCCGACCTTCCAGGTGGTGCAGCCGTACTGCTGGAAGAGCGTCACCAGTCCCGGTTCCTCGTCCAGGAACACCGCGTCGCACACGGCGTTCTGGATGACCGCCCGGTGGATCTCCTCGGTCGTGGTCAGCACCGGAAGGCCGGCCTCCCCGGTGGACCGGGAGGCGCCGCCCTGCTCCGGCACGCCGACGATCCCGACCGGACGCATGCCGTACTCGGGGTGCTGGACGGCCGCGGCGGCGAACCGTCGGGCGGCTCCCGTACCGCCGATGACCAGCGCGGACCGCGGGTGCGCCCGCGCGATGCGCCGCCGCCGCCCGAGCAGCGCGGCGCGCACCAGGCACGCCACGGTGAGGTGGGCGGCATAGGCGGCGCAGAGCCGCAGCGGCCCGATCGCCAGGGCGGGGGAGTACGCGGCGATCGCGGCTGCCGCCGAGCACCAGGCGAAACCCGCGCGGGAGGCGAGCGAGGGCAACTCGTCCAGGGCCCGGACGTGCACGGCCGGGCGGTACAGGCCCGCGTGCCCGTCCAGTAGGAGCACGAGCGCCAGCACGGGCAGCACGAGCCGGAGGTCGTGGTGCGTCGTGCCCAGCGCCGCGGCGGCGGCCAGCACGGCCGAGGCGTCGACGGCCACGAGCGCCGCCACGCCGGAGCGCGTCCGTGCACGGCGGTGACGCGGCACCGCGAGCCGGCCGCTGGTGCCGCGGCGCGGAGCGAGGGAGGCGAGGCCGAAGGCCTGGCCCGCCGTGGGCCAGGGCCCCGGCGAGGAGGGAACGCTGGTACTTTCCGTGGTCACTGCGCAATCGGCTCTCTGTGCTCGGCCCCCCGCACTCCGGCCAGCTCGCGGTAGACGTCCGCGACGGCCGCGCCGGTGCGCCGGACATCGAATCTGCTGAGGACGTGGGCATGGGCCTCGCGACCCATGCGGTGCCGCAGTTCCGGCCGGCCGAGGAGGCGGACCAGAGCGGCGGCGAGTGCGGCCGGGTCCTCGGGCGGAACCAGGCACAGGGGTTCGTGGGCGGGCGGCAGGCTCTCCCGCGCCCCGTCGACGTCGCTGACGACGACCGGACGGCCGCTCGCCATGGCTTCCAGGGGGGCGAGCGCCATGCCTTCCCAACGGGACGGCAGGACGACCACGTCGGCGGCCCGGTACCAGGGCGCGGTGTCCCCCACGGCCCCGGTGAACCGCACCGAGGGTCCGGCCGCGGCCCGCAGGGTCCCGCCGTCCGGTCCGTCGCCGACCAGGACGAGCCGGGCCGTCGGCACTTCCGCCAGGACGCCGGGCCAGGCGGCGAGCAGCACGTCCTGCCCCTTCTGACGGCAGAGGCGGCCCACGCAGACGACCGTGGGCGCGGGGTTGTCGGGCGGTCCGCCGGTCGCGAACCGGGCCGTGTCCACACCGTTGTGGACGACCGACCAGTCGGCCACGATCCCGGCCGCCTCACCGGTGCGCCGCTCGGCCTCGCTCACACAGAGGATCCGGTCGGCCCACCGTGCGCCGAACCGCTCCCAGCGCCGGGCGAGCGAGGCGATCGTTCCTTCGACCGCCTCGAACGACCAGGCGTGCGGCTGGTACACCGTCGGAATGCTTCCCCGCACGGCGAGTCGAGCGCACAGACCCGCCTTGGCGCTGTGCGCGTGTACGAGCCCGGGGCGGACCGCACGGAGGAGTCGCGCCAGGTCCCGGGTCTCACGGGCGAGTGCGGGGCCCGGGTCGCGTCCGGCCCGCCAGTCGTGCGTCTCGGCTCCTTCGGCGCGGACGGCGGCGGAGAGCTCGGTGGCGGGCGGGCAGGCGACGGCGACCCGGAGACCGGCGGTGCGCTGGGCCCGGACCAGGTCGACGACGACGCGGGCGACTCCGCCGTCACCGGGCTGGACCGCGTGCAGGACGGCGACGGGCAGGGGCTTCTCGGTGAGTGGTGACCGCACGTCAGCGCCGCACATCCGCCCGGAGGGAGGCGCGGTCGAACCGGCCGGCACCGTTCCTGCCGTCGGACCGGGCGTGGTCCCGATCGCCCCCCGTGCACGGCGCGTTGCGCAGTTCGTGCAGGTGGAAGACGTTTCCATGGGCATGTGCGGCAGCCGCCCGACCTGCGGTCCCACCCGATCCGAATTCGGTGGTGCCGGAGTCCGGCGCGCCTTCCGGGGAATTGACGGAATCGGAGACGCGGATGCTGTTCGAACGGCTCGCCCCCGCGGCGGGACAATCCCCGGAAGTTCCGTGGTCGTCGTCGTGGGCGATCGCTCCGGTCCGCCCGGCGCCGCCCTCGGCACATCGGTTTCTGCGAACTGGGTTCCGTGGCCGGTGGTTAAGCGGTTTGACCAGGGTGTTCGCCGGAAATTCCGGGTACCGGTCGTCCGCCTCGGCGACGAGGGCGCGGGGCGCCTCCCCCAACTCGGGTGCGGCGGCGATGGCGTCCGGCAGCGCAGCGGGCAGGACCGCAGGTGACGGGGCGCACCGCACGCTGCGACGAGCTGCAAGAGTCGCTGAATTCCGCATACAGGATCTCCGCTTTGCTGAGAGAAGGGAGGGAAGACCCGAGAAGGCCGGGGGAGGGGGAGGTGTCGTCCGCACGTAATGAGTGAACGCGCGGCGGGCCCGGAAGCAACGTTCCTGAACGTTATAACCCCGGCGCCCGGCGATAGTAAGCATTAGATGCCTGGAAACCCTAACTCCCGTATCCAGGTGCCCGGTTCCTCGTTGTGCGTGTTGCGCCATTCCGCGCCCGGTCGCTCGAATGACCCTCCTATGGCCCATAGATCGGTTGAACGTCACCCGTTCGGGAGAGCAACCGATGAAAATCCAAGGCGTTGTTGAGGGAGCCGGGCCGAACAGTCCGCGCAATCCGAGTTGCATGAATTCGATCGAGGAGCACTTCTCCATGTCCCGTATCGCCAAGGCCGTTGTCCTGACCGTGGGTGCCGCCGCCGCCGTCGCCGGTGCTGCCGGTGCCGCTGCCGCCGACGCCGGCGCCGAGGCCGCGGCCGTGAAGTCCCCCGGTGTCGCCTCCGGCAACGTCGTCCAGGTTCCGGTCCACGTCCCGGTCAACCTCTGCGGCAACACCGTCAGCGTCATCGGCGCGCTGAACCCGGCCTTCGGCAACACCTGCGTCAACGCCTGATCTGCCACGCCTGATCGGTCCTTCCGAAGCCGGTGCGGGGTCGGTCCTCATTTGGGCGCATCGCGTGCGCCGTCCGGTGCAACGGCGCACGCCCCTCCGAGGGGCAGTCCGCGGGCAAGGATTCACCCGAACGGAGGCGTGGCGCTGAGTAGTTCTGCGGTTGCGGAGGGCTATGGCCGCAGGCACGGTGGGAGGGCAGTTGTCCGACGCATAAGGAAAAGGAACACATATGCGTCTCCTGGCCACGCGCCACCTCACCGCCCTGGCGATATCCGCCGCCCTCACCCTCGGCGCGGCGGGACCCGCCATCGCCGGCGAACACCACCCGTCCCCCGCGGTCGACCGCGCAGCGCGCGCCCCCCTCCCCGATGCCGCCGCCTTGCTGTCCCAGGCCGAGGCGCTCGGCGAGCTCGGCTCGGTGACGACCCCCGTGACCGAACTCGTCACGGCCGCGCTCAAGGCCGATTCCGGCCAACTCCCCGCTGCGGACGCCGAGGCCCTCAAGGGCAAGATCGCCGCGGCCGTCGACCAGGCGAAGGCCACCGCCCCGGATCCGATCGCGGACGCCCCCGCGCCGGAAGCCCCCGTCACCGCGCCGCCCGTCGACGCCCCGGTGGAGCCTCCGGCGGCCGAGTTGCCGGCCGTGCCGCCGGTGACCGAGCTGCCCGTCGAGCCCCCCGCGGTCGAGCCCCCCGCGGTGGAACCCCCTGCGATGGAACCCCCTGCGATGGAACCCCCTGCGATGGAACTTCCGGTCACCCTTCCGGCGGAGCCCCCCGTGAGCCTGCCCGTCGCGGCCGGGGCGAAGGCCGCGGCGATCCGCGAGGCCGCCCCGGCGGACGTCGTGTCCGAGGCCCTCGCAGGCGTAGAGGAGGCCGTCGCCGCCCTGCTCGCCGCGGTCACCTCGGGCGATGCCGCCGGAGTCGTGCCGCAGGTCACTTCGACGTTGACCTCGCTGGTCAACCTCGCCGTCGCCACCGTGCTCGGCAGCGGACTGCCCGCGCCGGACCTCGCCGGACTCCCCGAGCTCCCGGCCCTCCCGGGGGCCGCGCCGGACCTGCCGGTCACCCCGCCGGAGGTCGTGCCCGATCTGCCGGTCACCCCGCCGGGGGCCGCGCCGGACCTCCCCGTCAAGCCCCCGCTGCCCGTTCGATAACGGTCCACGAGCCCGGGCCGACCCGACGACCGTCGGGCCGGCCCGGGCTCATGCGATCGGCAAATAGCACCGGGCCGCATCGATCGGGTGCAGTACGGAGAAATCCTTCCTCCCGGAGTTTCCGGGGCGCGCAGTCCTCGTTACAGAAAGCAGAGCAACGTATGGGATTCGGCCAAGAGCCCCGTACGGCAAGTGACTTGAAAGCACAGAGGAAGGATTCACTCCATGAAGCCCACCAAGGTCGCCGCGGTCGTCGCCGGTTCGCTGATGGCGATGGGTGCCGCTGCGCCCGCCATGGCCACGGAGGCGCTGACCCCCACCAGTCTGAACGGTGGCCTCGAAGCGATCGCCGCCAATGGGCTGAAGAGCGACGTGCTGAGCAGCACGACGGAAGGCTCCCCGGTCAAGACCGTCACGGACGCCGCCACCCAGTTGAACGAGACCACCAAGGGCGCCCCGCTGCTGGGCGGCCTCCCGGTGCCCGGCGGTCTCCCGCTGGGCGGCTGAGGCGGCTTCAGCCGGGCACGGTCCAGGGGCATCTGCGGCGCCGTTCGGTAGCGCCGTTCCTCACGGTCGGCTGATCGAATGATTTTCTGATCAGCTGCCGTGTGGCCCCTGCTTCGCACCGTGCGCCGACCCATACTCTCTGGCCGATCCCACATGAACGTCGATGTGGGGCAGGCCGGTCGGAGCGAGGGGGGATCCTCGCCGGTCTCTCCCTTTCTCCAGAGGAAGAGCGGTATGCGGTCCATGATCACCAGGAAAGTACTCACCGCGGCGGCAGCGACCGGCATCCTGTCGCTGAGCGGCGGATTCGCCCTGGCCGCGAACGCCCACGCCGGTACGGGCGACGGGCCAGGTTCCGGGGCGGCCGGCCATCACCAGGCTCCCCTGCCAGCGGATGTCTGTGGCAAGACGATGGATCTCGGCGGCTTCGTCGCGGCGGCCGTCGGTGACCTCTGTGCCCACGCGGAGGAACCCGGCGGCTACGGCGAGGAGCCGAGCGAGCCGTCGGAGCCCCCGACGCATCCGCCCACGCATCCGCCGACGCATCCGCCCACGCACCCCCCGACGCACCCGCCCACGCATCCGCCGACGCATCCGCCGACGCACCCCCCGACGACGCCGCCGACGCACCCTCCCACGCACCCGCCGACGATGCCCCCCACGCATCCGCCGACGCATCCGCCGACGACGCCGCCGACGCACCCTCCCACGCATCCGCCGACGCACCCGCCGACGACGCCTCCCACGCACCCCCCCCCGCCGCCGCCGCCGGCGGGGGCCCCGGCCGCCGCCGGGGCCCGCCCGCCGGCCGCCGCGCCGGGCGCCCCGCCCGCGCCGCGCCCCCCGGCCCC